>NZ_JACHVA010000128.1 GCF_014230055.1 Puniceicoccus vermicola
AGGATGCTCTCGCTACCTTCTCTTTCCTACCGCGAGAGGTCTACTCAGGCAACCCAGCCAGAGCTGCGAGAGCTTCCAGCTCTCTCCCTCACTTCTGACGCGAATCGAGAGCAGGATGCTCTCGCTACTTTCTCTTTCCTACCGCAAAAGATCTACTCGAGCAACCCAGCCAAAGTTGTGAGAGCTTCCAGCTCTCGATTTCATTCGGTTCGGATGAAATGATGCAGGAGATCTAGAAGAAGCTCTGACGAGAGAATCTCCCTCATTCGGATGCTTTATGGCCACACCTCAAGACGGAGAGGCAGCGAGAGACACAGCTAAAGTACCACAGGCTGCCAGCCTGTGCGCGAACGCCAGGTTCTCTTCGCATTTTCTCAAAGACACCTCGGCACCCGAGAATAGAATCCTCTTGAGCCGTTTCCAGGGGCGAGCCAGAATAGACGGAGAGGCAGTGCGCGAGGCGCAGCTAAAGCTGCGGCCCTACTTTAAAGAGGGGTTTCTTTCCGCTCTCGATTTTCAAAATAGTAAAGGGACTTGAAGCCCTTTTGACGAAGCATCTCACGAACGGCATCGAAATGTTGGCCGACTTGGCTTGGGGCGTGAGCATCGGAACCCATCGTCAATTTGATGCCTCGGGCCGCCGCCCAGTCCAGAACCACCGGGGCGGGATGAACTTCGTAAACGCCTTTGATCAGTCCGCTGGTATTCACCTCCATGCAGTGGTCTTCCTCCTTGAGGACGTCGAGAAATTCCTCAATCTCCGCCTGATAGGCTTCCGCAGGAAAAGGCTCGACGGTTCCGTAAATCCGAATGACATCCGGGTGCGCGATAGAGTCATAGACCCCAGACCGGACTCCGTTAATCAACCCCTTGAAGTAGGTGCGGATGACATCACCGTCGTCGATCAGCTTCATCTCGTCCAGCCAATCCCGATATCCATTGAGCTGGTGATGAAGGGAGCCGAGCACGAAATCGAACTGCTGCTCCTCAATCGTCTTTTTCATGGAAGCCATGGCTTCCGGATGCGGAAAGATCTCGCCCTCGATCCCGCAGAGCACCTTCACTCCAAGTTTCTCTCCATACTGACGCGCATTCTCCACCCGCTCCCGATAATCCGGCAGCTGTTTCAGAGTCATCCGAATGCCCCTTCCGCCAAAGAGGCGGTCTGGCTCCAAGGGAACGTGGCAAGTAAAAGTAATCAGCTCAATATTCTGAGAATGTGCGGCATCCACATATTCTTTCAGAGTTCCGGTGGCGTGGCCGCAAAGAGCGGTGTGCATGTGATTATCGATTTTCATTCTGTTATAAAGTACAGGGTGATGCGAATCCGGCCGGAGGCAAGGAACGGTGAAGAATTGGCTAAATTGTCACGGGTTGAAACCTGCGCGACCGGAGTTTGATGCCGAGGAACTTGACGCGGATAGGTGGAGGTGTTGGTGATGGGACGGAACGCATTTCCGTGCCCGCTCAGCTTTAGCTTCGCGGTCCGTGGGCGGATGGACTAGGAGGGAACTGGAACTGTGTTGCCCTTGGAGAACAGGCGGAGAGGCAGCGTGGGCGGAGAGGCAGACGCTGGCGCAGCTGAAGCTGCTACTCTACTCCAGTACCACAGGCTGCCAGCCTGTGTCGCGAAGTTCCCGATCCAATCTCCGCAAATACTATTCCCACGTGAAAATCTCTCAAGGCGGAGAGGCAGCGTGGGCGGAGAGGCAAACGCTGGCGCAGCTGAAGCTGCTGCTCTACTCCAGTACCACAGGCTGCCAGCCTGTGTCGCGAAGTTCCGATCCGCTCTTCGCAAATACTATTCCCACGTGAAAATCTCTCAAGGCGGAGAGGCAGCGTGGGCGGAGAGGCAAACGCTGGCGCAGCTGAAGCTGCTGCTCTACTCCAGTACCACAGGCTGCCAGCCTGTGTCGCGAAGTTCCGATCCACTCTCCTCAAATACTATTTCCCTGTGAAAATCTCTCAAGGCGGAGGGGCAGCGTGGGCTGAGGGGCAAACGCTGGCGCAGCTGAAGCTGCTGCTCTACTTTTCGATCCAGTAAACCCTTAAAGCAACCCACCCACTGTGGGGCATGGCTTCAGCCTTGCCCGCGCGTAGACCGAGAAGTGCCGCCACCTTTTCCATAAAAAAGGCGGCCCCGAATTGGGGCCGCCTTTTTATGAAAGATTTCTTCTCGGAGACTTACTCGCCAGCGTCTGGAGAGACGACATCGACGATTTCAGCGTCGAAGATGAGCATAGCACCGGGAGGGATCGGGCTTTGGGGAGGAGGGTTGTCTCCGTAACCGAGGTCGGAGGGGATGTAGATCCGCACTTTGCCGCCTTCGCTGATCTTGGCAAGACCACCGGAGAAGCCGGGGATCACTCCACCCATTGGGAAGGTCGCAGGTTCACCGCGGTCGTAAGAACTGTCGAAGACGGTTCCGTCGATCAACGAACCTTCGTAATTCACGACGACGTCGTCGCTCATCGTCGGCGCATCGCCGTCACCTTCTTCGATGATTTCGTAGTAAAATCCAGTGTCGTCCTTCTGGACGTCAGGGTTTCCTTCAAGATCTTCGATGAAAACTTGAGTCGCTTCCTTTTCCTTGGCCATTTCCTTGGCTTGAGCGGCCATAGCGCGCTGCTGGAGGAACTGCTGAAGCTGTGGGAGCTGATCTTCGATCGCTTCCATGCTACCGCCCTTGAGGCCGGATTGGAAACCCTTGAGGAACTCAGCCTTCTCTTCATCCGAGAAACCGAGCTGATCGAGACCCACTTGCTGGCTGACCATGTAACCAAAGAGCGCCGGAGGAGACATATCCTTCGAAGCGGTTTGATCTTCCGCCGAAGCGGACAGAGTGATCGCGGAGAGGGCGCTCACTCCCAAGAGTAACCGCCACGAGGTTTTAGTGAGTTTGATTGATTGCATCCCCGCTACGAAAGCAGCGGAGGCTGCTAAATGCAAGCGCCGAGCGAATTTCTCAAAGCCCCCTTCTCCCTCGACAGGTCGGGATTTTTACGCGAATTCGCGCCTACAAATGCTACGAAAAAAGAGCTTTTAGCGCCTCGACAGACAGGTCCTGCAAGCTGGAAACAAAGAGGTCTGGACTCCCCAATTTCTCTTTAGGATGGGTCGTGAGGACGCCCACCGATTTCATTCCTCCGGCATCCGCAGCCTGCAAACCATGGTGACTGTCTTCCAGGACGACGCATTGTGCGGGCGGGAGACCGGTAATTTTCGCAGCCTTCAAGAAGACTTCGGGATCGGGCTTTCCTTCCGTAACATCCTCGCTGGCGACAATCCCGTCAAAGAGGCCCTCCATTCCCATGACCTCCAGCGCGGTCTCGATATTCTCGGTCTCGCTCGAAGTTCCGACCACCCGCGGAATCCCCGCGGCTTTCAACGCCTGAACCAACTCGCGGGCTCCCAGCAAAGGATCAAGACCCTTCTCGCGGACGATTTTCCGATAAAGCTCTTCTTTGCGAGCTCCCAAAGAGTCAATTTCCTCCGAATCGTCAGACCAGCCAAGAAGGTCTGGAATAATGACCCGATTGACCTGACCGAAGCTCTCGCGAAACTGCTCCTCGGTGATCGATTCCCCAATTTCCTCGGCCAGTTGCTGCCAGGATAAATAATGGTGACTGGAGGAGTCGACTACGACCCCGTCCCAATCAAAGAGAACGCCGAATTTCACTGAATCACTCATCCGGCTTCCTCTCCACAATTACCAATTTCCGCCGGGAAGCGCGGTTTCCGGATCAACATCGACGGTGTAGTCGATGCCTTCGACTCCAAAGCCGAAAAGTTTGAGGAAGTCCGACTGATAACCTTCGTAATCCGAGAGCTCCCGCAGGTTCTCGGTCTCGATCGTCGGCCAAATCTTGGCCACGGCTTCTTGAATCTCGGGCTTCATTTCCAAGTCGTCGACATGAATC
This sequence comes from Puniceicoccus vermicola, assembly GCF_014230055.1. NCBI lineage: Bacteria > Pseudomonadati > Verrucomicrobiota > Opitutia > Puniceicoccales > Puniceicoccaceae > Puniceicoccus > Puniceicoccus vermicola. Next base: position 3,921 of record NZ_JACHVA010000128.1, read on the forward strand.
CGGCCATCGTCGCCGAGCTCCACCGAATCGGAACCGTAGAGACGATCGCGGAAGAGGCGCACGATCTGCTCGATGCAGCCTTCGTGAGTCCCCTGCTCCTTCATGATCTTGAAGAGAATGGAAATGTAGAGTGGCACCACCGGAATCGCCGAGCTGGCTTGGGTGACAACCGCCTTGTTGACAGCGACGTAAGCCTTTCCGGATTTCGCGGAATTCTTTTCGCTGATCACCGAAGCGGCTCGGTCCAAGTCTTCCTTAGCCTTGCCGATGGTTCCATTCTTATAAATGGGCCAAGTCACTTCCGGCCCGATGTAGGAATAGGCGATCGTCTTGAAATTGTCGGCGAGGAGGTCGTTCTCGGCGAGGCACTCCATCCAGCGCTCCCAGTCTTCTCCCCCCATGACCTTGATGGTAGAGTGGACATCCGTATCACCGGCTGGCTCGATGCCGATCTCGTGAACCAGATCCTTGTCGGTATCGACGGTCTTGCTCGAGAAGGACTGCCCGATGGGTTTGAGGCAGGATTTAAAAGTTTCCCCCGTGCGCGGGTCGGTGCGGCGAGGCGAAGCGAGGCTGTAGACCACGAGGTCGATCGGGCCCATCTCCTTCTTCAGGCGCTCGACGACTTTCTCCTTCATTTCGTCAGAAAAAGCGTCGCCATTGAGGCTACCGGCGTAGAGGCCAGCCTTCTGGGCTTCCTGCTCGAAGGCCGCAGCATTGTAGTACCCGGCCGAGGCAGGACGTCCATTCGAAGCGGGACGCTCAAAAAAGACGCCAAACGTGTCGGCACCGCAGCCAAAGGCTGCTTGGATTCGGGACGAAAGCCCATATCCGGTCGAAGAGCCGATGACCAGGACCCGCTTGGGTCCGTCTGTCACCTTGCCGCTGGCTTGCGCCACTTCAATCTGTTCCTTTACGTTTGCTGCACACCCCTCTGGATGGGAGGTCACGCAAACAAAGCCACGTACTTTCGGTTCAATGATCATGGATGGAAACCGAAGATGGTTGGGAAAGGCTCATTCTGTTTCAACCCTAATCATCCCCGATCCTCGGTTCTGGTCGAATTTCCCGAAAAAAGTGGGATCTGGGAGGCCGGAGATTGGAGATGGGAGATGGGCGGAGAGGCACGGGGCGGAGAGGCAACGCAGGCGCAGCTGAAGCTACTGCCCTACTTGGAGAGGACGCATTTCTGTAGCCGCTCAGCTTTAGCTGCGCGGCCTGGATTACCGAACTCGCAGAGAAAGAATCCGACTGGACCGTAAATATCGCCCCCCTACATCGCAATGGGCGCAGCTGAAGCTGCAGCTCTACTTAAAGTACCACAGGCTGCCAGCCTGTGTGCGCACACCGCGGACACAGGCTCGATTCCGCCCAAAAAACCAACTCGGCACCCACAACGCAAATCCTCCGTAAACCTCTCCAACGGCGGAGAGACTAGGCGATGGGCGCAGCTGAAGCTGCTGCCCTACTCTATGATTTTGGAACTAGCCAGACTACCTGATAAGGGGCCAGAGTGATGCCTCGCTTGCGAGGGCGGAGGGATTTGCCGCTGACGATTTCGGCAAAATCCTGAAAATCCTTCACCCCGTCGATGGCATCCAGATTTTTGAAGATCTGCTTTTTCGGAGTGAAATTCGCGATGCAGATGATGGTCTGGTTTTCCGCAACGCGTTCGACGACGAAATATTCTTTCCCGAGGTCGTAGATTTTTTGAGAGGCACCGGGATGGAAAGCTGAGTACGATCCGCGGCGACGAAGGACCAAGAGGTATTCGGAAAAGACTTCGTGAAACTTCCCCCCTTCGCTCAAATTCTTCTTCAAGGATTCGAGATCCCACTTCTCGCGGTTGATCGAACGGTTGCGACCCGTCTTTTTCACACCTTTCAGGTCGTTGAGGGCGCCATAGAGACAGGGCAAATAGATCGCGGGCACGCCTTGCAGACTCAGAGCCACGATCTGCGAACAGAGGAACCGTCGCTTGCCCAGCTCCTCATCGCCCGGCTCGGAGAGAGCCGAAGCGTAGGTAATGTTCAACTCGTAGGGACTCTCCGATCCATCTGAATTGGTCTTGGTCGAAACCAATCCCTTCCGGGCCTTGACCTTATCGACGAGCTCGCCGATTTCCGCGTCGGGGAGCAGGCCGGTCAGGGGGCGGACGCCGATGCCATCGTGGCTGGAGGTAAAATTGAAAAACGTCTGTTCGTCCCCCATTTCGGGGAGACCTGCCGCCCATTCAGTCAAGTGCTCGGCGGTGCCATTCAACAAGCCGTGCAACAACAATGGAGGGAGCGAGAACTGGTAGACCATGTGGGCCTCATCCTCATTGCCGAAGTAACTGATGTTCTCTTCGTGCGGGACATTGGTCTCGGTGAGAAGAATCGTTTCCGGAGCGACGATTTCGAGGATGTCGCGGAAGAGTTTGACGACCTCGTGCGTTTCCGGGCGGTGAATACAATCCGTGCCCAGCTCCTTCCAGAGGAAAGCCACCGCATCGAGACGCAGGACCCGCACGCCCATCGAGAGGTAGAGAAAGAGGATGTCGACGAACTCGAAAAAGAGGTCTGGATTGCGCCAGTTCAGATCAACCTGATCGGCGCTAAAGGTGGTCCAGACCCAGCGATCGCCAGCCCGGGTGGCAAAACGGGTGAGCAATGGCGAAGTCCGCGGACGGACCACCATGCTCGTATCGACTTCGGGGTTCTCGGTGACAAAGTAATCCGAGGCCGGCTGCACACCGGCAACAAACTCGCGAAACCACTCCCCTTTCGCCGAACAGTGGTTGAGAACCAAATCGGACATGACGCCAAACTCGGAGGCCAGCGCTTTGATGTCATCCCAAGTGCCGAGCTCCGGATCGACCTGACGATAGTCCTTCACCGAAAAGCCATCATCGGAACTCCAGGGAAAAAATGGGAGGACGTGCACCGTGCTCACCGCTCCCTTGAGATACCGGGTGCAGAATTTCCGCAGTGTTTTGAGCGGAGCCTCTCCTTCCTCGTGAACGGTGTCCCCGTAGGTAATGAGGACGACATCCTTTTCATTCCAGAGGGAATCCGGCTTCGAGGGACGGAGCCCTACCCCGTATCGACCCAGCGCCGCGTAGAAGCGACGGGTCATCCGGTCCGCTTCCGAACCGTAGAGTCTGCGAAATCGCCTTTGCAGGCGCTCAAGTTGTTGGTGCGATACAAATCGGATCATGAGGTCATCCCGGTAAGGCTGGTCAAGAGAGTGCGAAGATTCCGGCGAAGAACGCTATAACTATAGAAGCGTCGAGCCGTCTTAAAATTGTGCTCCACCATCTCCCGGCGGTAGGTGGGATCCGAGAGGACTTTGCGCACCTGCCGCATGACGTGCTGGGTAACAAACCCATCCATCTCCATGAGGCGGAAGCCTTTGGGCTCAATGTCCTGCACGTAGATGGAGTAGCGGTTGATGACAATCGGCAACCGGAAGTAGATGGCCTCGAGCAAGGCGTTTCCGAAACCTTCATACAAACTCGGATAAGTCACGAGGTCGGCATGAGCGTAGGCATCCCAGAGGGTATATACCTTGCGCCCCTCGGAATCCCGCTGCCGGACTTCACTGATCCGGTCGGAGACAAACCGGAGATCCACATTTTCCTCGCGGGCCAGCTCCATGAGACGATCCGCATACTCAAAGCCCTCATCCCCCGCCTCGTGGGTGATGACCAGCTTGCAGCGGGGATCTTCGAGAGCACCGATCAACTTAATGGCATGCTCGATCCCCTTCCGCGGGACAATCCGGGTTGGCTGCAGGAAAATGATGTCCTCGTCGGTCAAACCGATCTCACTGCGGAAATCCGCCGCATACTCATCCGGCCCCTCTGGCGCGTTGTCAAAATCGAAGACATTCGGAATGAGGAGGGAGGACACGCCTTTGCGCAGGGAGAGCTGCTCCTGAGCCGCCTGGTTGATGACCACGTGGCGCATGTTGGAAATGCGGGCGGGAAAGGCCATATCGAGATAGTCCTGCACCGCCCCCACACTGAAGCGGGTGCGCTCCCAGTAAAAATCGTGGTGGTGGGCGATGGTGGGAATCTGGGTCTCGGCCAGGAATTCCGTCAGAGCGATCCCCAGCGGCACGTGCATCGGAATCGCGAGCACGTTTTGCGGGACAATGACGTCGATTTTATATTTTTCGACAAAATCGTAGAGGGTTCTTTTTAAATATCCGGCGAGGTCGCGGATCCGGGCCGTCACATCCTGACTGCGGCGGGTCCTCCCCCAGATCCTCTCGTTAATCCACTGGTTCTCACTAAAGCCGAAATAGGCCTCAGGAACACAGTGGGAAATGGATGGATGACGATCGCTTTTGCCGCTGTACCAATAGGATACGTGTCGATCATCCCAGAGAACCTGTGCCCATTTCGCACTCTCCAGCGACACCCCATCCTGACCCGCAAATCGCGTGGAGACGAACCCGATATTTTTACCCATAAGTTAGTGTTCTAACGATTGAGCAGGGTTCGTGCCCTAAACCAAGGAAAAAGATTGGCCCAAAAACAGCTTGCGGGGATCTGGAGGCCATGCCCCAATCCCTGTAACCTACTACATGCCGAAAAAGAACCAAGAAATCCTAAGCCTGATCCCAGATCCGGCTGAAATTGAGTCGATCAAGGAAGTCATCCTCGCGAACTCTGTCATGTGCGGAGAAATTCCTGCACCCACCTTCGAAGAAGGACGAAGACTCGTCTTCATGCGTGACCGCTTCACGGAGGCGGGGATGGAACACATCTCGGTCGACGAGAAGGACAACGTCGCTGCGATCCTGCCCGGATCCTCCGGCAATCGAAAGATTCTCCTTTCTGCCAATCTTGACACGATCCACTACGCCGGGGCCGATCATTCGATGACCCTCGGGACAGATTCGATCACCGGACGCGGGATCTGCGAGAACAGTCTGGGCCTCGGAGTGCTCTCCGCTCTGCCGCTGGTCCTCGAGCGTCTCAACGTGAAGTTTGAATCAGACCTTCTTCTTGTCGGCACCTCCCAGTCGATCGGAGTGGGCAACCTCGGAGGAATCCGCTTCTTCCTCGATAACTATCGAAACGAGATTGATTTCGGAATCTGCCTGCGGGCGGTGCAACTCGGTCGCCTCAGCTATGCCTCGCTCGGAATGCTCCGGGGAGAGATTCAAATTGAGGTCCCTGAGGAATACGACTGGAAGCGCCTGCCCGAGGGAAGTGCCATCGTGATCCTCAATCGACTCATCACCCGGCTGCAGGAGATTCCCCTCCCGACCAACCCGGTGACGACGATCAACCTCGGCTCGGTCCTCGCCGGAAACACCTTCGGCACAGCCGCCTCGACCGCCACCCTCCGTTTTGAAATCAAGAGCGAGGAAGAAGGCCGCACGGAGGCGATGGAGGAGCAGATCGAAGAAATTGTCGAAGAGTTGGCCGCCGAGAATGAGGTCTCGGTCAGCTTGAACGTCGTCGCCCGTCGCAACCGCGGAGGCATCTCTTTCTCTCACCCGCTGGTCAAGACCACCCGCAGTATCATCGGCTCCCTCGGCGGCGAGCAGGTGATCGCTCCGAGCACCGGAGAGCTTTGTGCCTTGATCGACAAGGGCATCCCGGCCGTCACCGTCGGCCTGACCAAGGGCGAACACCTCCACGAACGAAACGAAACCTTAAAAATATCTCCGATCTATCGGGGAGTCTCCCAACTGATCGGGCTCCTCCGGGCCATTGATAAAGGATACTGCGATGAGTAAAATAGAAAACTGGCTCGATACCAACACCTTCCACTACAGCGAGTTTTGGGACATCCTCGCCCTCGTTCAGGAAAAGGAGAAGAAGGGACTTAAGATCTCACTCTGCATCCCGACCCTCAACGAGGAGAAGACCATCGGCAAAGAGATCGTCATCTTCCGCTCCGAGTTGATGGAACGCTACCCCCTCGTCGACGAGATCGCGGTCATCGACAGCGGCTCGACCGACCAGACCCGCGAAGTCGCGGCCTCGTTTGGGGCCGACGTCTATCTCGCTTCCGACATCCTTCCCGAAGAAGGGGACAAACGGGGCAAGGGCGAAAACCTTTGGAAGGCGATTCACCAGCTCGAGGGCGACATCATCTGCTACGTCGACGCGGACATTAAGAACATCCACCCTCGCTTCGCCTACGGCCTCATCGCTCCGTTGATTTACAACGACGCCATGCAGTATGTGAAGGCGTTCTATGATCGCCCGCTCGCCTTTTCCCAAGGCATCCGCCCGAGCGGTGGAGGCCGCGTCACGGAAATCCTCGTCCGCCCCCTCTTCTCGCTTTTCTTCCCAGAGCTCACGGCATTGATCCAGCCCCTCTCCGGGGAGTATGCCGTCCGCCGAGAGGTGCTCGAAAAGATCCCCTTCCCGATCGGATACGGGGTGGAGACTTCGCACATCCTCGACATCTACAACGAGTACGGGCTCGACGCTTTTGGGCAGACCGACCTCGACCAACGCGTCCACCGCAACCAGACCACGCTCGCCCTCGGTAAGATGTCCTTCGGCATTCTCCAGACCTTCCTCCGGCGCATGGAAGCGTTCGAGATGTTCGACAAACTTCCGCAACTCGAGACGATCTACCGCCAGTTTCAGGTAGAAGGAAACCGCTACGAGCAGGTGACCTTTGATATCGTCGAAGAAGAGCGCCGCCCCATGATCGAGGTGCCCGCCTATCGAAAGAAGTTTTATGGGGAAAAAGGCTGAGGAGGCGTCCGCTCGTTATAGCTATGACTGCTGCGACTTCATCTTCCGATTGCAGCCATTTCGTTCGAAAGCTACGGAGAGGTTCTGAGGAGCGCGGTGCTTTAGCCCGCGATTTCGAAGCGTCCTTGGCGCTGAGCACGCAGGCTGAAGCTCTGCGCTCCAAAAAATCGAAAGAAATGGGGCCGTCGATTTCCGAAACTCTTGGACAATGACGGGCTACAGAAAAAGCCCCGGGCTCCCCCCGGAGCGGCTCCCATGAAAATCGCCATCCTCCACTACCACTTCGACCGGGGCGGGGTGACCCGAGTGGTCTCCTCCACCTTGGAAGCGTTTCGGAGCCGGAAGGATTACGAGTTCGGCCTCCTATCCGGGCGACCGGTCACTGAGCTGGAGGCCCCCAGCCGCCTCATTCCCGGGCTCAATTATTCGAGCTCCGCAGAGACCACTCCCGGCCCCGACGAACTCTACCGCCAGGTCACAGACGCGGCCCGTGACCTGTTTAACGGAGAGGAACCGGATGTCTGGCACATCCACAATCCGGCCTTGGGGAAAAATACTTCCTTCACCGGACTGGTAAACCGACTTGCGGCTGACGGCCGGGCACTGCTTCTCCACGAGCACGATTTTGCCGAGGATTTCCGCCCGGCGAACTTCCGTCTCCGCGAATCCAGCCGGGACGTCCACGACAGCCCTTTCCCCTACTCTCCCCGCGTCCGATTTGCGGTCTTGAACCAGCGTGATGCCGACATCCTGCAAAAAGTCGGTCTGCCCTCCTCCTGCTTGGCGCAGCTCCCCAATCCAGTTCCTCCGGCAGAGACGGTGGCCCCGCTCAACCCCGATTCCGACCTCATTCTCTACCCCGTCCGCGCCCTCGCCCGGAAAAATCTGGGGGAGTTTCTTCTTCTGGCTCATGCGCTCGGAGGCGATTTCCGCTGGGAGACGACCCTCCCGCCGACTAACCCCGCCTACCAAAAGCGATTTCAGCAGTGGTGCGATCTGGTCGAAGATCTGCGCCTACCAGCACGCTTGGGAGTCGCCGCCACCGAGGATCGTCCCTTTGCCGAGCGCCTCGCCGAATCGCGGGCCGTGGTCACGACCAGTGTCGCCGAGGGATTCGGACTCTCCTTTCTCGAACCCTGGACTTACGGACGACCCGTTTTGGGCCGGGATCTGCCGGAAATCACCCGCGAATTCCGCGATCAAGGCATCCCCCTCGACTCGCTCTACTCCCGCTTTCTCATTCCCGCCGAGGCCACCGACCCCGAGAAAGTGGCCGGCCGCTGGGAAGCCGGAATCCGCTCGGCATATGAATCGTTTGCGACGAAGGCCCCCGAAGAAGACCTCATCCAAACCGTCCGCCAAATCGCGGAATCCCCGCTCATCGATTTTTCCCTCCTCGGAGAAGACCTGCAGGCCCAATGCCTCCGCACCGTAGTGGCGAAGAAGATCCCCATCGAAGCGCCGACCGCGATCCCCTCCCTTGACGCAGACGGGATCAACTCGAGGCGAGAACCGATTCTCCAAACCTTCAGCCCTGAAGCCTATGCCGCCAAACTCGAGACTCTTTACCATTCTCTCGTTGACGCCCCCGCCGAGAAACTCTCGTCTCTCTCTCCGGAAAAAATCCTCCGGGAATTCCTCCACCCAAACCGCTTCCATCCTCACTTCGTGGAATGATATGACCCATACCGAAGAAACTCTTCTCCAGCTCATCCGTGCCCAATCGAGTTGCTTCGATCCCATCCCCACCGATCTGGAGCGCTCCACCACGCCGATCAAAGGCATTCGCCACATTGCCTTCGACGTCTACGGCACCCTCCTCTCCTCAGGCGTCGGCGACATTGGCAACAGCGCCCCAGCCGACCGCGGAGCGGCCCTCACCTCGGTCCTCACCGAAGCCGGAATCTCCGACCTCCCCTCGTCGCCAGAACTCGAAGAACTCTACCGAGCCGAGATCCAGCAATCGCAGGCCGAGAGCAGCGCCCAAGGTGCCATCAAAGCCGAAGTGGAGATTCGCGACGTCTGGCGAGCCCTGGTCGACAAAGTAGGCGGAAACGACTCGATCCCCGATGCCAAAATCCCGGAAATCGCCCTCCGCTTTGAGCTCGCAGTCAACCCCGTCTGGCCCATGCCTCATCTGCTCGGAGTCCTCGAGCTCCTGGCCATGCGCTTCGCCCCCTACACGATCGTCTCCAACGCCCAGTTTTTCACGCCCCTCCTCTTCCCGGCCCTTACCCACAAAACCCTGGCCGACCTCCATTTTCTCGAATCCAGCTGCATCTGGTCCTACGAACTCCGCGAGGCCAAACCCTCCCCCCGCCTCTTCGAGAAACTCATCGAGAACCTGTCCGAGACCTTCAAACCCGCCGAAATCCTCTACGTCGGCAACGACATGCTCAACGACATCTCCGCAGCCCAAAAAGCCGGCCTCCGCACCGCACTCTTCGCCGGCGACCAACGATCGCTCCGCCTCCGCGAAGATCACCCGGACTGCCAAGGCGTCGAGCCCGATCTGGTGCTCACCAGCCTCGCCGACCTGCCGAAACTTGTCTGAAGCCGGATCCGCGGGGGCGAAATCACGTTCCCGATCGACTTTAGTCGTTCGGCTCGTCCGCATCGGCTCCACCTCCTGAACGCAGCTCGACTTCCGATGTGCGTCTCCCTCCCCAATAATCCGGAAGAATTCGCACGGCTGCATTCGACGAGCTCCTGCCAGAAAAGTCATGCTAGAACGCCGGAGGGCATCCCCAAAGCCAATCGATGAAAAAATTCATCTGCGCCCCCGCTGGATCCCCGCAATTCCGCCTCTCCAACCCTCTTCAGAGGTCCCCGTATCCGTCCTTCCCATGTGACCCCGGTTCGTGTAAACAGAAACCACCATGAGCAAGAACTCACTTACCGACACCAGCCAATTTCTCGTCACCGGAAAGAACAAATTTAAGATTGGGAAGTATCCGACCAAGATTAAAGACCTCTACGAGGACAAGTCGGACTACAAAGATCAGCTCGGCGACCTCAAAGACGAGATCAACGACCTTCAACGGATGATGTATGCGCATGGCCGCTACAGCATGCTCTTGATCTTCCAAGCCATGGATGCCGCCGGAAAGGATGGAACGATCCGCGCCGTGATGTCTGGGGTCAACCCGCACGGAGTCACCGTCCACGCCTTCATCAAACCGAGCCGCAACGAGCTCGGCCACGACTTCCTCTGGCGAACCACACTGAAGCTCCCCGACCGCGGTCATATCGGCATTTTCAATCGCTCCTACTACGAAGAAGTCCTCGTGGCCCGGGTCCACCCCGCCATCCTTGAGAACCAAAATCTCCCCAAGGAACTTGTCGAAGATAAAGATGCTCTCTGGAAGGGCCGCTTTGAATCCATCAGTGACTTTGAAAAGCACATGGAGCGCAACGGCACCCGGGTAGTGAAGTTCTTCCTCCACCTCGGCTACGACGAACAGCGCGAGCGCTTTCTCCAACGAATCGATAAGCCTCACAAAAATTGGAAATTCGAAGACGGCGACATCCGCGAACGACGCCACTGGGACGAATTCCAGGAAGCCTACGAGGAAACCATCAACTCGACCGCCACTCCCGAGGCCCCCTGGTATGTCGTCCCCGCCGACGACAAAAAGAACATGCGTCTCATCGTCGCCCAGATCATTCTCGAGCAACTGAAGTCTCTCGACATGCAATACCCGGAAGTGACCGAAGAGCGCCGCGCGGAATTGAAGAACGACCGCAAGCTGCTGGAAAACGACTGAACCTTCGCGGGCGGAGAGGCAACGCGATGGGCGCAGCTGAAGCTGCGGCCCTACAGAGTACCACAGGCTGCCAGCCTGTGAACCGAATGCTGAGACTCTTTCCCCTTTTTCGATAGAGACAACCCGGCTGCCAACAACCCGATCCGCCGCAAGCCACTCACACGACGGAGAGGCAGCGCGATGGGCGCAGCTGAAGCTGCGGCCCTACAGAGTACCACAGGCTGCCAGCCTGTGAACCGAATGCTGGGACTCTTTCCCATTTTTCGATAGAGACAACCCGGCTGCCAACACCCCGATCCGCCGCAGGCCTCTCACACGCCGGAGAGGCAACGCGATGGGCGCAGCTGAAGCTGCGGCCCTACAGATTACCACAGGCTGCCAGCCTGTGAACCGAATGCTGAGACTCTTTCCCCTTTTTCGATAGAGACAACCCGGCTGCCAACAACCCGATCCGACGCAAGCCACTCACACGACGGAGAGGCAGCGCGATGGGCGCAGCTGAAGCTGCGGCCCTACAGAGTACCACAGGCTGCCAGCCTGTGAACCGAATGCTGGGACTCTTTCCCCTTTTTCGATAGAGACAACCCGCCTGCCAACAACCCGATCCGACGCAAGCCCCCTCACACGGCGGAGAGGCAACGCGATGGGCGCAGCTGAAGCTGCGGCCCTACTAGTATCACAGCCTGTGCCTCGAACGCACACGCGTTCTCGAAAACGCCTTCGACTAATTCGAATCGTTTTGGAAAAACGGGATCAGCTGGTGGGCGTGCCCCTGAATAATCTTCGCGACCTGCTCGGCGGGCATATTCGGGTTCCGCTTCCGGTGGGCGACAAAGATTGCGGCGATCAGCGCTACCTCCACATCGACCAACTTCGCGGAGTTTTCCATCAGCTCCGAGGCGATACGAAGCGCTTGCTTCTCAATCTCCTTGTACTGCTCAAAGGCGGCTTCTTGTGGTGTTTCTGCCATAAAACGAGCACAGGCTCTCACTCCGAAAGGTCAACTCGGGAATCGAGGGGACGCTCTTCAGACGCGACTCTTCCTGCGGGTCGGAATAAATTCCGCGGTCCTCTTGGCATTTGCCCCTACCCCCCCGCTTCTTTCAAAAGTTCGGAAAACGAACTCGCCCCCAATTGGTAACCTCCTATGCTAAATCAACCCTTTATGATTCAATTCACACTCCTCCTTCTCTTTCTCTCGTTCCTCCATTCGGTGTCCCCCGCGGAAGATGTTCATTGGATCGACTCGAACGGAAACGCGGTTCCCAACTCCCCAAACCAAAAATCGGAGGATGGTTTCGGGGGGCTTCTCATCATCACCTCGGACCAAGACTGGAAAGAGAAATGGAATACGCCTGAAGATCATACTCCTCACTTTAAGGAGGCGAGCGAGGTTCAAGTCGGAGGCGAGTTGTACATTCTCCTCTTTTACATCAATCCCGCCACGAATTCTGATGGGGAGGCCGATGTTGTCGCGGATTTAAAAATCATCCGCGGAGACGGGACGGTCGGCGGCGAATATCCCGATCAGGTGATCCATCAAGGGAAGCTCAAAGGAAACCCTAAAAACATTCGGCTTTCCCCAGTCCAAATCGGTTTTATCGGCGAAAAAGATGATCCCGTGGGGACTTGGAAGATTCAGATCAAAATGACCGATCGTGTGCGAGGAGTGAGCCTCGATCTCGAAGACGAATTCGAATTGCTCCCGATGGTAGAGGGACCCTCCATCTGAATCGGTTCAAAGAAGCCTCGATTCAGTCCTCAAACGATCCCGTCTGCAGGAATAGGATCGTCTTCTCGATCACCTCGGCGTGATTCATAATGAAGGGATGGGTCGCGTGGATGACGATGTGCTCTTTCATCCCCTCCACTTTCGTAAATTCGACCGAAACCTTACCATCATCCGGCCCCTCAATCATGGTGCTGTTGATCCAATTGACGGACCGGTCCCCGGCGATGATTCCCAGCTCGAAATCAACCGGACCGAGTTGGTTGGGCGTTGAGTCTTCGTCCGTGCCCAACTCCTTTCCGGCGGGCCCGTTGATCTTCTCGAAAATCCACCAGTCTCCAATCTCGTCGACAACCTCGCTCCCCTGATTCGGTGGGGCGAGCATGACGACTCTGCCGAGCTTCGGCAGTTCGTTCCCCGAAAGATAGCTACGCACGAGGATTCCACCCATTGAGTGGGTCACGAAATGCACCTGAGAACACTCCTGAAAGTCTGGATCCTCCGTCACTTCGGCCATGGCGGTTTCGCTCAGCTCCTCAATGCTGGCCGTGGACGAAGGATAATCGATATTGAAGACGCGATACCCCTCTTCGGCCAATGCCTCCTCCATCTTTTCCATACTGGAAGAGCTTCGGGCCAAACCGTGGAGAAGGATCACAGCATCCCGGCCCTGCGCAATCGCTGCGAAACCCATAAACAGGAGGCTTCCCCAAAGCCAAAGATGACCGCTTCTTCTCACGGGAGGAGGCTCATACAAATCGAAAATTAGGTCAATCCTCCCAAACGAGTTGCGGGAATCCGCCACCTGCATAAGAATCACCGTATGCGTCGGCAACTTCTGCTTATCCCCGCGTTTGCGCTCGCAGCCCTCATCATCTTCCGCGTTCTGGACCCTCAGAAATCGGAAGATCCTTCGGTGGATCCGGCCAAATCGGATTCATTGCCCTCCACAGCAAGCTCCCCCGATCCGCAAACCGCCTCTCCACCCCCCTCGGTGGATTCCTCTCAACCCGCTTCTTCGCCATCCGCGAATGTTGCTTTTCGCGATTGGCTAGACCAATACCACCAGGCCTCTCCCGACCAGCGAGAGGCTTTGCTGCAGGACGGGATCGCCCTCGCGACCCAACGTAAAGAAGCTCTCTATTCACTAATCGCCCAAGATCCGGCCAAGGCGCTGGATTGGGCTCTTGATCTCAGCGACTACGCTCAACTGCCTCCGCCAATCGCCGCCCTCGTCGAAAAACCAGCGAGTGGCCTCGCAGACATCGATCTTCGCTGGACTACCGAAATCTCCGATGACGGAACTTTGCTCTGCCGCGACCATAACCGCCTCTACCTCAATGGGAATCCATACGCACTCTTCGGCCCCGGCCGGCGAAACGGGCAAGCTCCTACCCTCGGAGTCCCTGTTTTCGCCTACTTACTCGAAGACCGCGCCCTGAGCCCGGAATCTCCGGTTCTCGCTCTCGATTCGTCCGAGTCCCCAGCGGCACGCCTCCTCTTTCCGAAAGGTTCGACCGGAGATACCGATCCTCTGACCGGATCCCCCGTCAAATCCGGCCCCTCTGCGGTCATCGCCGGGCACCTCTACCAGTTCGCCAACGAGGGAAGCCTCACCAACGTGAAAGATGCCCTTCTTTCTTCCATCGAGAAAGCGCACGAAACCCGCGAATATTCGATTCAATTGCCATTCGAGTGGCTGGCGGGAGATACCGAAGGCTACACGCCCTCGATCACCCAGAGCAGCTATTTTGCCGACGACAATATCTCCGTCCTCATTATCCGCTGCGACTTCTCCGATTTCGTCGGAGCTCCCGCCAGCGAAACCGATATCTCGAATGACCTAACTGCCGTCAGTAATTATCTGAACCAAGTCTCCTACGGCACCGCTTCGGTCACCCCCACGGTCACCAGCACCGTTTACCGCCCTCCCCTCACGGGTTCCAACTATGCCGTCAACGGCAATAACGACGGACTCTATCAAGATGTCATCGACGCCTACGACGCGAATCCCGATGCGGGGGCGCGTTCTTCCTACGACGTGGTGACCATCTACTTTCCCGATATCAGCGGAGTGACCGATTCAAAAATCCTGTATTCCGGTCTGGCATCGGTGGGGGGCAGTCGGATGTGGATTAACGGAATCAGCAGCAGCTCCAGCCGCGTCCATGTCTTCTCGCACGAGTTTGGCCATAACTACGGGCTCTATCATTCGAATTACTGGCATCCGGAAGCGACCCTCTCCGGCTCCTACCTCGATCCGGAAAGCAGCAGCCTCGAATACGGCGATATCTTTGACACGATGGGAGGCGGACGAGAACCCGAAGGCCATTTCAATCCCTACCAAAAACACCGGATCGAATGGCTCTCCGAAAACTCGGTTGCCACGGCGACTGAGGATGCCACCTACCGGATATACCGCTTCGATCACATCGACGCTACGGATAACCCTCTATTGGCCGTCCGCGTTCCCATGGGAGGAGACGTCATCTACTGGATCGGTCACCGACAGCTTTACGACAGCAACACCAACCTTGAGAATGGAATCTACGTCGTGGCCGAGGGGCTTTACCAAGACCGCCCCAACCTAATCGACATGACCCCCGAGTCCGCCCCCAACGAGAGCTCGGACCGCTACGACGCCGCGCTCCCCGTGGGCGAAAGTTACTACGACACCGATGCCGGGGTTCTCTTCACGGTCGATCAGACGGGAACCGATGGATCGGGTGACGAGTGGGTTGACGTAAGCCTCACATTCGATCCGAGGGTCGGTTTCGTGAAGGAGCTCTATGAATTCGACGAGTCCTCGGGAATCGCCGCTCTCACTCTCCGTCGATCATTCGGGAGCTCAGGCAGCCTCATCATCGACTATTCGACCAACGACCAGACGGCTTTGGCCGGCTCGGACTACTATGCCCAGAGCGGATCCGTGACCTGGGCTGATGGGGATACCAGCGATAAAGTCATTACCATCGCGATCCGCCCCGATGCCATCGAAGAGTCGGGAGAAACTTTCGAAGTCACTCTCTCCAACCCCAGTCAGGGGACCATTCCCGCAACCCAAGCAACCGCTAAGGTCGCAATTCTCGACCCTGGAGAGCGCTACGAGAGCTTTGCCCCCGACTTTTTCAATAGTGTCGTCAACGCTGTCGGATTCCAAAGCGACGGCCGCCCAATCATTGCAGGGAGAATCAGCCATTCCAGCGGAGAATTTGCCAGCGCCGGAAATATCGCCCGACTCAATCTGGATGGCTCCGTGGATCCAAGTTTCAATGCCGGAGGCAGCGGATTTGATGCGGATGTGGAAGCCCTCGCGGTCCTTCCCGATGACCGGATTCTGGTCGGGGGTCAATTCACGGAGCTCAACGGGACGGTGGTCCCCCGCCTGACTCTCCTCGAAAGCGATGGCACTCTCGTGGCCTCCTTCAATACCCAGCTGGGAACCGGTCCAAACGGCAATGTACTCAGCCTTGCTGTAGAACCGAATGGAGACCTTCTCATTGGCGGCGAGTTTTCCGAATTCAATGGCGTTGCCACCGAGGGTCTCTACCGCCTTTCGGCCGACGGCAGCGCCGGCGCCCCCCTCTACCTGCCCTTTCCAACCTCTTGGGGGACAGAGATCCACGACATCGAAAGACTGGCGGACGGAGACTTCCTCGTCTCTGGATCCTTCTACATTTCCGGATCGCCCAACGGCTTCCATTCAGGAGTCGTACGCCTAAATCCCGACGGCACCCGTGATGGATCCTTCGACCCAGGATATGGACTGCATGCCAGCGGATCCACAAACACAATTCAAAGAGGATACGCCATCGCCCCGCTACCCGATTCCGATTGGGTTTTCGGAGGCAGTTTCTCCGCCTACGATGAAAACAATACCAACTTTCTCGTCCGCACCGACGAGGATGGGGATTATGATCGGGCCGCTCCATCGGCGATCGTCAATCCCATCCGCGCTCTTCTCGCCGAACCCTTCGGTGGAATTCTAGCGGGATCCTTCAAGGGTCAAACCGGCGACACTCTCGTTCGGCTGAACCCTGACTGGACCTTTGACTCCTCCTTTACCCGACTCGGCGGCCCCGCGAGCTCCATTTATACTCTTGCTCACGGCCCGGACGGCAGTCTTTGGGTTGGCGGGAATTTCTTCCAGTATAACGAAGCCCCCTCTCGACCGATCGTCCGAGTCGCAAGCGGAGTCTCTCCCTATGATTTCTGGGCCGCCCGCTCTTTCAGCGGATCTCAGCGCGTCGGAGGAGACGCAGACCCCGAAGCGGATCCCGATGGAGACGGCCTGACCAACATTGTCGAATTGGCTCTCGGTACCGACCCGAACTTCGCGGATGCCTCCAGCATCTTCGGTGCGAACAACCCGGGCACGATCTCCTTGGCCGAAGTCGGAGGTGCCACCTATCTGGAGGTCACGCTTGACAAGAGCCAATGGAAAGGAGGCCTCTGGCATTGCGTGCAAGTTTCTTCCGATCTGCAGAGCTGGAGTCCCGACCCAGCCGTTCCCGGTGATGATTCCGCTTTTGAGATTCTCGAGGACAGTTCCCTTCAACTCCGCGTAAGGGATCGGACTCCGATCAGCCCCTCGGCCCCACGCTTCCTCAGGATCATTCTCAAAGCTCCTGAATAAAAAGGTGCCCCCCGAAGGCTGCCCGTAGGGATCCGCTTCCAGCTTGCCTCTCGGCCCGCCTTCGATTGGCATACTTCCATGATCGGAGCGAAATTCGGAAAAACCTCAACGATCCGGTTCGGGCTCTTCCTCTCCAGCCTGCTACTCGGATTCACGTTCGTCTCCCCCCTTCACGCGGAAGTGAAGCTAAAGCCTTCGACGACCTCGTCCGGCTACCTTGCACTCCTTCTGGTCAATGAATCGCCTTTTCCCGGAGAATCCGGTTGGGTCTCCGAGACCGACACGAAGGACACCATGCTCTCGATCCTCTGGGTCTGCGACAATCGGATTTCCAACATTCCCTCTGGTTACCGTCAGTCACAAGTCGCGGCCACGACGACCAACAATATCATCGACGTCATCACCGTCGGCGGGGAGAAGGGCCAATGCGATGGATTCTACCGGGATGCCAACGGAACCCCCCGCACCGTTCCGCGTATCCAAAAACGCGTCGACTACCTAACCAAGATCGCCAACCAAGGCTCTCCCGGGAAATTCGCCCGCCTCCTCAATTACGCCCAAGGCCTTGCCAACGCCTACAATAGCGGAGGCATCACCCAGGCAGAACTCTTTGCCCGCGTCACCCAGATCCAGCAGATTCCGGTTACCGGCCGCGCCTACTCCTGGATGACCAACTCGGATACCTATAGCCCCGGTGGGAACTTCGTACGGATCCCCGATTCAAAACAAGGGAAACTCGGCGGCAATCGATTTTTCACCCTCCGCAAACTCGACGAATGAAAACTTTACTCTCTTCCCTTTTTCTCAGTGCCCTACTCCTCCCGGCGGCTCCGGCAGCGAATGAAACGGCGCCCTCCAGCGAGCTCACCAACCAAGAGTTTCTCTTCAAGGTCATCCGCTATCTCTACCGGTGGCACCTTGACGAAAAGGACGCCCAAATCGTCCTTGAGGACGGAGACGCGATCTTCCTGGTCCGCGAAGACGGTCTGGCCCCGGACTCCGACGACAACAGCCGATTCGCGACCATCGTCCTTCCGCAGATCGACTACACCCTTTCCCTGAAAAAAGCAGACTACGCCATCCCCGAGCTCGGACTCGAGGCCCACGCCGACACCTTTGAAATCGTCAACGTCGCCCGAATCTCACCGGAAGAGATGGATGATTTTGAGGAGATCCGGATTCCCTTCGCCACCATTCAGCAATACTCCCACGAGAAGCGGAACGAAGCGCAGTTCGCCGAGGGAGAACTCCTCACCGCCATGCGGAAGGAAGCCCGCCACGAAATCCTCGCCTACATCCAGTCTCGCCAGGAACAAGGGCTCCCCGTCGACTTTCACGGATACGACACTTTCGCCGAGTTTCTCGCCGCAGATCAAGAGATACACCTCGCCCCCCTTCCCGAAGTCGCCAACGACGTCTGGATCTTCTGGGAAACTGGCGGCCTCCTCCTCCACTTTTCCTCTGAGCTCGAACTCAACGATCCCAAACTCTGGGGCAACGACTTTCTCACCCTCGACCTTTACGACATCGATGAGCAAACGGTCGTGTCCCTTGACGAAGTCGCCGGCAGCAACGCCTACCTGACCCGCGACCAAGTCGGCCGCATCCTCTACAACTGCATCGTCCTCGGAAAACGAATCGTGCTTGAACCGGGAGAAACACCGGCCAAAGACGGATCCTAGTTCCCCAATACGAATGGCGAAATTCAAGGTACGCGAGACAGCCTCGACGCTAACGATCACTGGAAACAGTCGACAACTCATTGGCTCCGCGCTCTGTCTCCTGATCATTTGGGGACTCGGTTCCGCCCTTCGCGGGGAGACTCCAAGGCTGCAAAACTACACAACGAAATGGCTCCCGCCATTCCGCTCCTAATTGTAACGGGACATCCGTACCACAGGCTGCCAGCCTGTGCGCCTGGGTCCCGAATCGAGAGCTGGAAGCTCTCGCTACCTTAGCCTCTCCACCGCAAAAGCCCTAATCAGCCAACCAACTAAAGTAGTGAGAGCTTCCAGCTCTCACATCCCCAACGCAAAATCGAGAGCAGGATGCTCTCGCTACCTTGCCTCTCCACCACAAAAGCCCTAATCAGCCAACCCAGCCAAAGTTGTGAGAGCTTCCAGCTCTCTCATCTCCAACGCAAAATCGAGAGCAGGATGCTCTGGCTACCTTAGCCTCTCCACCGCAAAAGCCCTAATCAGGCAACTAACCAAAGTAGTGAGAGCTTCCAGCTCTCTCATCTACAACGAAAATCGAGAGCAGGATGCTCTCGCTACCTTAGCCTCTCCACCGCAAAAGCCCTACTCAGGCAACCAATCAAAGTAGTGAGAGCTTCCAGCTCTCTCATCTCCATCGCAAATCAAGAGCTGGAAGCTCTCGGTACTCGGGGACGCCAGCTTTCTCGCATGACTTTCCCGCATGAGCCCGTCGAATGCATTCGTGTGATTCGCTTCCGCTATGCGCGCATTGGCGAGGTCCATCCTACAAACTCCTCCTCAACGGTGATGACCGTTTCTAAGAACTCGCCGAGGAACTCCACGCCTACAAGCCTACACAACGAAAGGGCTCTCGCCATTCCTCTCCCATTTCGGGGAATTCCTGTATCTTAAAAATCCGGACGCTTCCGAAGGGCTTTCGTCTTCCCCCGCTTTTTCTTCGAATCGATCCGTCGATTTTTGGATCCCAAGGTTGGCCGGGTCGGGCGGCGTTTCTTTTGGGTCTCGGTGGCCTTGAGGATCATCTGGCGAAGCCTCTCCATGGCCGCCGTTTTGTTCTTTTCCAGCGAGCGATGCTCCTCAGCCCGGATGACAATGATTCCCTCGGCGGTCAGACGACTGTCTCGCAAACGGAAAATGCGGCTCTTGTAGAATTCCGGGAGCGAAGATTCCCGCACGTTGAAAAAAAGCTGAACTGCGCTCGACACCTTGTTCACGTTCTGACCACCCGGCCCGGAAGCCCGGATCGCCTGAAAGGACAACTCGGCTGCGGGAATCGAAACATTGTTGGAAAGGCGCAGCATGGAGGTAGAGATACCTCGGATGCCACCTCCCTTTCAACGGTGAAACTTCCTGCAGGAGCTTCCCGATATGAAACCCGATCCTCAGCGATAAACTCTCGCCTCGACCTTGAGTGCCCAAAATCGAATCCTCTTCGGTCAGTTCGATTCGTTTCCTCGTTCAGCGGCTTCTCGACGCTGATTGGCGAGACAGCGGCGAAAATTTGTAATCCCACCCAAGAAAAACAGGGCACTTCCGACAACATACTGAGATGCGAGAAAAGTATTGAGCACCCGGATTTCATCCTCGGTTGCGGGCGACCAAAGGTAAGGAATCGAGGCTACCGTGAAGAGGATTGAGCCCGAAACGAAAGTCACCGCCGTCAGATTAATCAGCTGCATATTCCCGCGCTTACTCTTCCCCGGAACCTGAAGAACGTTGATCGTCGAACCCGCTACAAAGAGTAAGCTCCCGACAATAAAGCACCATGCTCCTACCTCGACCTGATCAATCCACGAGAGGAAAAATAGACTTCCGATCATGAAGAGGATGGTTCCGGCAAAATAGGCAAAAGCGGCTCCCCACTCCATCCGATCAACCTCCGAGAGCCGACGCTTCTGCCGACGATACCGAATGACTTCGGCCAAATCGTGGCCTGAAACGACCAGGTAGAGAATCGACCCCCAGAAAAATATCCATGCTCCCACATTCATGAAAGGATCGAGCGCCGGAAAGAAGAAGACACTCCCAAAGACGAAGGCCAACCCTCCGATCGCGTAGAGATAGGCCTGGATGTTCTCCCAACGAGCTTGCGAGCTCAAATCGTCTTCGTCCCTCCAAAGAGACAAGAGACGCGGGCGATCAGAAATCAAATGCGGCATGAACAGGGTAATCGTGGACAACCTCCACAAAATGTCCAGATCGCGGTCCTACCCTTCCTATTCTTGGCACAGCCCTCCGAGCCTCAGCCATGAATGTGCCCCTTTGTCTCAGGCTCATTTCGCCAGGCTCAAAAATAGTGCCAACATGTCACAATTTGAAAATTTAAGACATTTCTTAAACATCTTATAATCAGCAATTTAAAACACCAAAGACTCTGGCATTCCGTCTGCAATACCCCATTTGTTTTTCAAAACATCAACGAACAATACAAAGGAGAAAAATACTATGACACTCTTCAAATATGATTCATCGAACCAAGATCCGTTTGCTGGCATCGACGCTCTTCTAGAGCAGTTTGGCCGTGGTTTTCGAAACACCTTTTCCGAGACTCTCGGCACCCGACAAATTCCGGTAAACCTCTACGCAACGGAGGACGCCTATGAAGTTCGGGCCGAACTGCCCGGAGTGCGCAAAGCCGACGTTTCTGTCGAAATCGAAAACGCAGTCCTCGAAATCAAGGCCAAGCGCCAACTCGACGACGAAAACGCCAAGAGCGAAGTCGCTTTGGTCCGCCGGATCACCGTCGGCGACGACGTGGACACCGAACAGGTCAAAGCCCGTCTCGAAGACGGAATCCTCTCGGTTCATCTGCCAAAGCGCGAAGCCCGCAAGCCCAAGGCCATCAAGGTCGCTTAAGGTCGCTTAAGGTCGCGAATCTTCACAGAAGCAAAATTCACACAAGAAAAAGGAAAAATCTAATGAGCAACGAAATCACTCAGACTCCCGAAACGGCCACCGCCCGCCGCCAATCCTGGCACCGTCCGCGCTATGCGGTCAAACCTGGCAAGGAAGCCTACGAATTGAAGGTCTACCTTCCCGGAGTGCCCAAGGCCCAAGCGGAAGTGACGATCGAAAAAGACCAATTGCTGGTCGTAGGACGCCGGAGTTCCGTGCGGCCCGAGGGATCCAAGGTCGTTCACGAAGAACTGAACGCCGACGACTACCGTCTCCAGCTGCAGCTCAACGTGAACATTAATCCCGAAAGCATCGCCGCCCAATCCGAAAACGGCGTCCTAACGATCCATCTCCCACTGGCCGAAGAAAGCAAGCCACGGGCGATCACCGTTGAATAACCATTTTGGAGTAAAGACTCCAAGTAGGAGAAATTGAGAATACAGCCCGGCGCCGCAAGGTGCCGGGCTTTTTCTTAGGGACCACCATCGAAATGGCTCTCGCCATTCCGCTACCACTTCGGCGTGGACAGATGAGGCAAATGGAAAGACCTGACCGCTCTTCCCCGAACCGGAGGCGCAGCTGCCGCCCTACCTCCCAGCGGCCGCAAAAACGCAAAATCGAGAGCTGGAAGCTCTCGCTACTCTCTCCTCTCTATCGCAAAAGCCCTACTCCGGCAACCCAGCCAAAGTAGTGAGAGCTTCCAGCTCTCTCATCCCCAACGCAAAATCGAGAGCAAGATGCTCTCGCTACTCTCTCCTCTCTATCGCAAAAGCCCTACTCCGACAACCCAACCAAAGTAGTGAGAGCTTCCAGCTCTCTCATCTCCAACGCAAAATCGAGAGC